>JAMLGZ010000003.1 GCA_023957385.1 Brumimicrobium sp.
CTGAATTGTCCTTCGGGTGCTTGTGGATTGAGTGCGTTCATCGGCATTAGCTGTGTAGGTAATTCCATAAAATACTTGTAATCGGCATTGGCAGTAACTTTTGGAATGAGGTTAGCTTGTGCTTCTTTTTTTCGTTGTTCACTGATGGATATATTGTTACGATTGATTTGCAAAGTCTTATTATGAACTTGTGCTGTATCAATACACTGTTTTAATGTCCAAGCCTCTTGAGCTTGGGCTACATTCCAGCCTGATAAAACTATCAAGCTAAGTATAAGTTTGCGAGTATTCACTAACATAATGAGATAAATTTTTTTATTTCTTTTTATTGATTGAAAAATAGGCAATAACCGTAAAAGCTATGGTAACACTAATTCTGAATAGCATTGCGAAAACAGTTTTTGTTTCGTAGATACCACCAGAATAAATATGAATAAACAAGCCTATCAATGCGACTACCAAAATGACGGTTGCTACCGATAAGGCTTTAAAAGTCCAACTTTTTATTTTCAGAAAACCATAAGCTGAAATAAGATAAAGCAAACTACTGATAAAATTTGCCCAAACAATAAACAAAACATAGTTTCCTTCTTTGGCTCGTATTCCAAACCAATCAAAAATTACGGAAGAACTAAGGAATAGCGTTAGTAAACCGAAGCCTGCTAAAATAAGAGAAGATAGAAATGGGATATACTTTTTTATAAGTTAACTATTTTATCAGTTTTTAAAAATGAAATACCCAACCAAATTACAGATGCAGTCATTGACATCGCACCTATCAATACAAAAATTGGAGGTAATCCTAAATACACTTCCAATAATATTCCTATTGGCATAAGTAATCCAGCAAGAGCTAATCCTGAAATCACTTTTACGTGTTTCAGTTTATTTCTAAATTGAATTAATAAGTAGCCAATCAAAATATTTAAAAATGCAAATAAGTTGCCGTGTACATGAGCAAGTCTTGTCTCAAAATGTTTTCCTATGCTGTATGACTCTGCCCATTCTTTAGCGTTCGGTGCAAAATCACGGAGATAAATTAAAAGGAATCCATAGAGCATAAAAAAGCCCATTGTCAGAAATCCTATTGCGATGTTATTTTTACCGTTCATAGTAATAGTATTTAGATTATTCTTCTTTTATCATTGTCAACAACATTTTAAAGCGTTCAACTGCTTTCAATGCGTGTGGAATGTTTGCAGGCATAATGATACAATCACCTTTTTTCAAATTATGTAAATTACCTCCAATCGTTATTTCTGCTTCGCCATCCAAAATCTGCACAATGGCATCGTAAGGTGTTTTATGCTCTGATAAACCTTGTTCTTTGTCAAAAGAAAACAAGGTTAAATTTCCACCTTTGCTTTTAGTTATCTGTTTGCTGATAACACCTCCATCTGTGTATTCAATTGAATTTTCCAGATTGAATATTATCTCTTTCTCAAATGTTGCCATACTATTATAATTAAGTTAGTTAGTATTCACTCACAAAAGTAAAATTATTATTTTGATTGTGCAAA